>NZ_CP015841.1 GCF_000471025.2 Chlamydia gallinacea 08-1274/3
TCCAAGTTAAAAATAAAAAAAATTCAAAAACAACGATCATAACCTATCCTCAAAGGTTCATGCAGCTAATTAAAGATTATCTTGGGAATAGGTCTGGATTAGTGTTCATTACTAAAACAGGAAAAAGTATTGGATTAAAACAGTTAGCAGGGACTTTTGCTAAGGCAGGATTACAAGCAAACATACCATTCAAGGTCACGCCTCACGTATTAAGAGCTACAGCAGTTACTGAATATAAAAGAATGGGGTGTTCTGATTCCGATATCATGAAAGTTACAGGGCATTCTTCTTCTAAAATGATATATGCTTATGATAAGTCTATCAGATCAGAAAATGCTTCAAAAAAAATATCTCTGATATAATCAAAAGTTTCGCAACAAAACCTATATAATTAAAATTATATTAAAATATTAACGGAAGCTGAGAAGTTAAATTATCAATGGAAGTATCGTATGCTGAAAGCATTTGCGTTGAAGAGAAACAGGAGACGCGCATAATTGCTTCGTCAGCACACCCTATTTTCTTCAAATATGCCAAAGCACTAGCTCTAAGTACATGAGGAGTAACTTTTATCGATAAATTCATATCATTTTCGGCTAACTTGAAATAATAATACACTTGGTTAATTGCTACTTGTCGACCATTACCCGATATGAATACCCAGCCAGTTCTATTCCCAATATAATCTCTCAACTCTTCCATTAGAAAGTTGGGATAAATCACCCGGACTTCACTATATCTACTGTGACGTTTCTTTATTTTAAAAGTAATCTGATTCAGAGAGAACGATAAATCTTCTATCCTCAAAGAAATTACTTCACTTAACTTTCTAACCCCTTGAATAATTAGTTTCCCAATTAAATAATCTCTAAAGCTAATTCTTTTAAGTGAGTCAAAAAATAACAACCACTCTTGTTTAGAAATAAATTCAGTCTTAACTTTATCTCGAATTTTATAAAAAGTAGAGTTACCAAAATCTCTAGAAGGAATGGCCTGTTTAATAACACCCTTAGTTAGCCTATAGAGAAATTTTGTGAACGATATATAACAAGCTGCTCTTGCTTGTTTTGAAGCTTCAGAAACAGGTTTGCCACTACAAGAGTATGTTAGTGTTTTTATTTTATTTAACAAATCCCAATGGTCTATATAAATTAGGCTCTCCAACCTCATAGATCCATCTAGTATTTTGTTCGCCATCAAAAATCTGATTCCAGACGCATAATTTTTCTTTGTAGTTGGGGATAGAGTAGCTAACCATACATTAGCAGCTTCCGATACAGTCAAAAACAATCTACTTTTATGATAGTGACTCAAATTGCTCATACTTAGACTCAATTTTATAATGTACAAGTCTTGCGTAGACTAAGTTTTTTTAAACAAAAAGTCTACCACCTAAAGTTGCAAAGTCTACCACCTAAAGTTGCAAAGTCTACCACCTAAAGTTGCAAAGTCTACCACCTAAAGTTGCATTTTCTCTCGGAGTTTTACAGCTCTAAATTTTTAAAAAGTATATTAATACTTTTTATTTGCTGCTGATGGGAATCAGCATCTATATGAAATACTCTCGATAAGTTGATGGATTAAGTTTTTGTTGTATTCCGAAATATTAATGCCAGAGTTGATGATTTCCAGAACTTCTATTAATTTACTCGATAAAAATTTATTTTTCTTTTCAACGTCATTTACTTGTAATTCATCATTGCTTCTTAGAGAGGGAAGGAATTGATTCAGTACACTTATAGCTAAAGTATTAGACATCCCTCGAATTTTTCCTAGAACTGTTATTTTCTCTTTAATAGATCCTTTCCTAGAGGCTAATAAATATGCCGTTTTGTACGGTATCGATTGGAACAAAGACTTCGTGTGCTTATCTGGTAAACTAATAAACAATTCGTAATATCCCAGAGCATTATATGCAGAAGATTTCGTATGAAATACAAGGTTAATCCAAGATGAAAAAGTAGTTTCTGGCGAACGCATTTCTCTTAAGATTTCTCTTACCTTATAAATCTTCTCGCCTATCAAAAGAACATGTTGCTTTTGTATTGATTTGATTTGAATCGTTAGTAGTTTGATAGCGGCTAAATTGTGATTAACGTCAAGTTTTTCATCTTCGTTAATTACCAGGTTATTAATTTTTTCATGCTCTTCATCACTCAAAGTTACTGAGAAAATATCTAATGATAGTTCCTTTTTTTGAAATTCCTTGGCCGTATTCTCTTGGTTCTTTTGAAAAAATATTGATGCTTCTTTCGATAGTTTATTCACAGGAAGTCCTGAATAATTTTTTATTTAAAAATAATTTATTTTCTATTTCTTCGGTCAATTTTAGGATATCTTGGGAAGCTCTAGAATTGGGGTATGCATTTGTAACAGAAGTTTCCTTCAATAAAGACCGGCTCAACGTAATATCTTTACGTATTTTACTAGATAGTATTTTCCCCGGGTACATGGATTCTACTATATTTAAATATGTGGAGTTTGTTGAGTTTCTTTCATCCCAAAATGAAAAAACAATTCCTAATACTTGTAAGTCATTGTCAATTGTAGAATAGAACTCTTTTATCTTCTGTAATCCAAGAATAGAGAAAGGTTCAGGGGTCAGACATATAATCAGATACTGACTAGCAAGAAAAGCTTCTCGTGTAAGAATTCCTAAACTTGGTGGGGTGTCTAAAATACAAACATCATAAGAATGCCGAATTGTTTGCAAAGACATATACAGGTGATTGATAGTTAAACTTATGTCTCTATTAAATCCTCGGAAATCTTCTATCAAAACTGAGGATGGGATAATATCTAAATGATTGATTTTTGTTTTATGAATTGCATTTTTGATTTTATCGGGATCTCTTAAGATTGCATCGAGATTATGTTTCTCGCAAATTTGAACTCCCAATCCTACAGTCAAATTTGCTTGTGGATCTAAATCCACAAGCAAAACTCGCTTCTTTTTTTCTTGGGCAAGGTTACACCCAACATTTAGGGACAAGGTTGTTTTTCCAGTCCCTCCTTTAAAAGAACAAAATGACAATGTTTGCACATTTACTCCAACGTTAGAGTAGATGTTAATTTATTCAGATTTTGAGAACATGTCTTTTCTTGATAGAATTAACATGATTAAAGCTTTTTTTAGTTTCAAATTATTGTTCTCTAGCTGCTCTACTATTGGAGAATCAGGGAATAAGCTTAACGATGTTTGTATTTGATTGAGTAAGTCTAATATAACTGAAATACTTTTGTTGTATAATTCTATTGGAGAGTTCATAAATGTGATTTTTTCTCGATGTACTCTCATTTTGAGATCTAATTCTGGGAAATTTTTTTCTACATCTTTGACAATTTGAATAAAGTCGTGAGTCATGTTTTGTTTGTTGTTCATAATCTCTCCAGTAAATAGATGTATACTTTTTTCATATAAAACAAATAAAAAATATCCAACAAAAATATGATTTTATTTAATTATATTTTTAACATTCTTATTATCCGTCGGATTGTTGTTTGACTTCCAAGAAAGATACGTTTGATGTTGCGCTTATTCCAAGTATAGATTCTCCGTTTGCTAAAGCATTAACCCATACTACGCCACTATCCATACCCCCAACTCTGAGAGAAAATGTAACAGGAGATGATCCTGTGTTAGCTATAGCTGTTCTTAAAGAACATAAATTTGGGACTCCCGATGAGTATCCGTAACTTATAGCGCAAGGTTTAGTGTCACCTTCTCTTACTAAGGATAAGACAACAGTTCCTTCCATTCTGGAAGCTATAATATCAGCGAACACTAAGAACATACTATTTGTGTTATCCGGAGTAATTGTAAATTTTCCGATTTCTGTTCCTCCATCAAGAGTATCGATATTGTATTTAGTAAATAAACCGTTGCATTGAATTTTATTTGACAAAGAAAAGTGTTTAAATGCTTTTGTGATAGACAAGGTTGGATCGGATGTTATTTTATCTATGACTTCTTGAACTAAGCTATTTGTTACATTCTGAACAATTTCATCCATTAACTCATCTTGTATTTTATCTAAGATGGTTTCTGTCATTTCATTTGGATCAATGGATACATTTATAGTTGCATCTTGATTGTTACTATTGGTGATATCAACTTTAATACCATCTGTTGCTTGAAACTTTGCTGCTACAGGAGTTGTTGAAGTTCCGATGATAATTTGTTGGTCTTTTAGTACATCTGTCATTTGACCAAGTTTAATATTATCTGCGAATACGCAGTTTTGATTGTCATTTAAATAAAAACCAGAATTACCCATAGTTAAAAACTCTTTTTAATTTCGAGTTTTTAATTTAATTGTTTTTGACAATCAATATTAATTGATGTTGCTTGAGTTTTGGATGGTTTTATTTTTTGAAATTTGTTGGAATTTGTCTTTGTTTAAATAAAAGACTTCTTTCTTTGCTATAGTTGATCCCTGAAGTCTTTCATGTTTGTTTAACCACTTTAGTTCTATAGCGATTTCAACACAGCGATTAATAGCTGTTTCTATTTTTTTCCAGTTTCTAGAAGTGATGTATCTATTCATTCTCAAAGTATAGGACAATGTTTCAAGACCAATTTCTATTTTATCGGGCCATTCTTTAATCCCAGAACTATTCATTTTCTTTCTTGTAGCAGTGCTAACAATCCAATCTATAAATGTGTAGGTAAACTTAGATGCGTTTGGGAATCTTAATTTGATTTCCTGATACATATTAGCTGGTTTGAGAACGAAATAGGAGTCTATTTGGTCAACGATAATTGGACATGGTTCTATGATGAATCCTTTGTGCTTTTTTGAAATTAAGTTTAGGAAAGGCTCTTCATCTAATGCTTTATTTTCTTTCGGAGTCAATCCTTCCCAACCTTCACAAATACGTAGGATAGGTGAAAATGTTTGGTATCTATCAACAACTTCTTCTCCCTTGTTCCATCTTTTTCTAGTTGCTACTATAAGGTAGGGCTCATTTCCTAGATGATATAAAGCTTCTAGGGCTATTAAAGCTTCTTTTCCTCCAAATTCATTTTTGTTTCTTGATGTTTTATATTTTTTTACTCCATAAGCTTCTAAATATTCAGATTTAGTAAATTTAATTCTTGGAATAACACCTTCGAATTTGAAAGTATTAGTTTCTCTAGATAAATAAGATCCTTCTAAGTTTCCTCGGTAGTTCGTTGCTGTGAGAAGCTTTTGAATTGCTGCTAGTGCGTGATAGTGAGAAGGTTGTAGATCAAGACCAATTACCTCGATTTTGGATTCTGTACAAATATTTGAAAATAATTCTAGTTGTTCTTCTGATAGTAGAGGCTTTCTTCCAAATTTCTGATTTTCTAAATGTAATGAGCTTTTAATTACCTGATTTTCTGATTTTACCATGATTCTTTTTGGACCGAAAATCTTCCTGTTGATGATGAAAATTTCAAATTAGTCGAAAACACTGATCCATGTCTATTCTTCCCGATAATAATTTCTGCTACCCCCTTATTAGCATCTTGTGAATAATAATCCTTCCTGTGGATAAATAAAATAACATCAGCATCTTGTTCTATTTGCCCACTATCTCTAAGGTCGGATAACATAGGTCTTTTGTCCATTCTATCTTCAACTTTTCTAGACAATTGAGATAAACAGATTATCGGTATTTGCAGTTCTACAGCTAGTTTTCTTAATTCTCTAGAAATTTCCGCAATTTCATTTTGTCTATTTTCCGATTTCTTTTTTGGACTAATCAACTGTAAATAATCTATAAATAAAGCATCTACGGCATAGTGGTTTTTCAAATTCTTACATTGATTAATTAAAGAAATTAAATCTGTACACTTATTGTCACAAATAAAAAAAGGAGAATTTTTTAAACGAGTTCCAAGATGTTCTATTTTTGTTAAAACATCTCTAGAAAAATTTCCTCTTTTCAAGTGTTCGCAAGAAATTTCACTTAAATTAGATATGACCCTCTCTACAATTTGATTAGGACTCATTTCCAATGAAATAAAACCTATTGCTTTTTCTTGCTCCAACACAATCTTCAATGCCATGTCGATAGCAAAAGCTGTTTTCCCCATAGCTGGTCTAGCAGCTAATACAACAAAGTTACCTTTAGATAAAATAATACTATGTTCATCTATGGATGAGTATCCTGTTAATAAACCATCAACATAATCTATATGCTTTTCTAAGCGAAAATTATATCTTTGCCTTATTTGAGAAATGACACTATCTGATCCATCATCTCCACAAGAAAAAATATCATAAATAGTTCTTCCGTATCTTTTCTTTGTATCCGCTTTAGAATAAATAGTATCTAAACGATCTTTAAACTTTTCGATAAGAGTGTATGGAGAACACCTATTTGGGTATTTTGTAAAATCTTGAAAAGATAAATCTAAAAATTCTTTCAGTAAACCATTAATATGTTGTTCGTGCAAAAACTCAATATGTTGATCTAAATCAATAGGTATATCAGCATTTTGAGACATATGAATTAAATAAGAAACATCCATATGTTCATCCATATTTCGCTTTTTTATCTCTTCCCAAATAAGGGCTATGGAAACAGTATCTCTTCTACTTAAAATATCTTTAATTAAGATGAATATGCTTCTATGCTTTGGTGAAAGAAAATGATGTTCTGACAATCTTTGTATAATTGTTCGAGCATTATCACAGTAATTCACAGCTTGGCCTAATATAAAAAATTCAACATCTAAAAGTTCTTTTTCTTCTGCCGATTGCTCTATCATAAAATGACCAAAAGGAATAATTGATGATTTTCGAAAAGTAATATAACTTACCTGATTATAGAAATAATCAGGTAAAGCGATTAGCTTATATCACGAGGATGCGCGTGCGTAAAGAGAATTCAATATGTAATAATTTGGAAAGAATATTCGATAAACATTTCCAAAGAGTCTGTTCATCACATCAAGAGGCTATCTTAATTAAAAACGAGAATATATGGGAAAAGTTAAAAAACATATCCCTTTTAGATGCGATTTGCCTATGGACATCGTCATTAAACAACCACACAGCCCGATCATATAGAGGATCTTTTTTTTCTTTAGAGAAAATTGGCTTAATATCTTTAAAAATGTCACTGCAAGAATTCGCCATGCTGAATCATAACTTAATTTTAGACTCTATAAAGCAAATTCCACCAAAAATAGCCGCATGGTCTGAAGGGACGAAACAAGTCCGGGCTGCGTGCTATATTTCTCTAACAAAATTTCTTAATAGAGTTACGTCAGGCATTATACCGATAGCCTATCCATCTAAACAAGAAGCTAATAAGACTTTCTATAAAATTCGGGATCTGGTTAAAACCAATGCCATGAATCAAGAAGAACGAATAGCTTTTTTAGAAAAGTTGAAACACATTAATCATAGAGATTGGTTAATAGCTCAAACTTTATTACAAGGAGCGAAACGCGTCGCAGAAGTTTTATCAATTACAACAAACCAAATATCTTTTGAAGAAGGGACTATTTCATTTGTCCAAGTTAAAAATAAAAAAAATTCAAAAACAACGATCATAACCTATCCTCAAAGGTTCATGCAGCTAATTAAAGATTATCTTGGGAATAGGTCTGGATTAGTGTTCATTACTAAAACAGGAAAAAG